>NZ_JBYPPU010000002.1:0-27654 GCF_057815475.1 Cellvibrio sp. 25HG11W-0 | reverse complement strand
AGGTCTCATCAATCCTATCGGTGCTTATCCGATTGGACGCTTGTACCATGCAAATACATGCAAGTCTGTTGACACAAGCGCTGATTAAATTCAGCAGATTACTCCCCCGAGAGAGTTGTTGTAGTGTACGTCGCAATATTTAAAAAGCAATGTTAAAAGGTTGAACTTTCTACTTTTTACACTGTTTTCTAAGAGATGGTTACATTTGTGAAAATATCTTATTTTAAAGTCGTGACGATTTTTTTAGATGTATATTGTTCGAAAATGCAACCAGTTAATTAACGATCATTTGATATGGAGAAATTTTATGCGTACCATTTTTTTCACCACTCTGGCGCTATTCAGCTCAGTTGCTTGGGCTGGGCCTCAATGCACCACTGCTGACAAATCAGAATGGCTTGACCAAACAAGATTTCAAGACGAATTAAAAGAGCAAGGTTATGAGATTAAAGTATTTAAAGTTACTGATGGTAACTGCTATGAAATTTATGGTTGGAATAACGACAAGAAAAAAGTAGAAATTTATTTTGATCCTGTTACTGGTAAATCAGTGAAAGAGGAAATTGACGAATAATGTCATCGAAAACCGAAAAGCTCTGGGACCCCTTGATTAGGCTATTTCACTGGTCTATTGCGGCAATATTTATTACCAACTATTTTTTTACTGAGTCCGGTGAAGATTGGCATCAGTGGTTGGGATATATTGCTGTCCTTTGGTTACTGGTGAGATTTTTCTGGGGATTTTTCGGGAAAGGTGCGGCGCGATGGTCGGATTTCTTTCCGACCCGTGCTAATCTTACTACTCACATAACCACCTTGATAAAAGGTGATTTTTATCATCGGCTGGGGCATTCCCCACTTGGTGGATTGGTTATGATATTGATGATGCTTTGTATGTTATCGCTGGGTATAACCGGTTTTATGATGGAGGAAATAGATTATTTCTGGGGTGAGGATTGGATTGGAAATCTTCATGAGTGGGCTGCCAACATATTAATGGCGTTGGTATTGGTTCATATATCTGCTGCATTATTTGAAAGCTATCGCCTAAAAGAAAACCTTCCTCTATCGATGATTACCGGTAATAGGCGCAAGGCAAAAAAATTGGATTAATAATTACACTGATAGATCTATCCTATCAGGCATATTCAATTGGTCACTCGTTAACGCTGAATTAACTCAAATTAAAGAATCTGATAAAGCTTGGTAAAAACACGATATAACTACGGTAAATGTTAATTATTAAATTTTAGTAAGGTTTTCTGCTTAAAATAAAATGGGGTAAGCATCTCCGAATTATAAGCACTACAACCGCTTGAATATATTACAAGAAAGGATTGAGCTATTGGATATCCGTGTTCTAGAATCTCCACACATTACAACGCAGCAATATGCTCGAATTGTTCAATGTTGGATTAGCGATATTGGTTCTAATATATCAGCTTATGGCAAGCATTCCCTGCGCCCCACCAAGGCATCATTAATTTACAAGCGAACCAAAAATTTACGCGCCGTGCAAATTCTGCTGGGGTATACCAAGCTGAAAAGCACGGTGTGCAATTAAGGCATTGATGTGGCTGACGAGATGGAAATTTCCGAGCAGACGGAAATTTGAGGCGGACTCTTAGCGAAATAAATGGCGTTATTTATTTCGCGCGAAGATCCGCTTTACGTAAGAGAGTATTCTTACGAATTGCGCCCCTTAAGGACCGCTTTGGGCACATAGAAGCAATCCAATTAATTCAGTCGCTTTCTTTAAGATTGATCCATCGAGTTGTAACACACTTAAATACAAAACTCGTATCCTGCACTAGATAAAATCCTTCGCATTACCCAATATTTCGCCGAGCTGTAACACACTTTCCCAAAAAACTCGTATCCTGCATTAGATAAAATCCCCCCTACCTGTCGACCTTTTAGTGCGGTGAACATGTTAGTAATCAAAAGATAATCACTTAGGTAGCATAAAGAGAGCACTAGTAATCATTAAGTAATCAAAAAGGTAGCACATAGGTAGCAATAACAAGCCGTAATAAATCTTTAACTGGTTTAAACAAAGATGTTGCATCTGTCTTTTAGGGGAGTTTACTTTTAAGGCAATTATGTGTTGATGGTGGGTCAGTTTTAGATGCCAATTGACCCCGATATTATTAATATAATTTTTTATTCATACCAGTCAGGGCTATTAAAGTTACTAATAGAGTTAGTATATTAAGTTAGTAATAGTTAATAACCGTTACGTTTTCTCAAAGGTACATACCACAAGGGCTAGGGGCTATCTCATGTGGTCAAAGCCACGAAGAAGCGTGGTTAAACCCACGAAAGAACGTGGTTAAAACCTCGAATTTAGCGTGGTCAAACCCACGAATGCACTGTGGTTAAAACCCCGATACAAATCACAGCAAATCCACAGCTTGTTAATTTTAGCCGCTAAAGCCTTATATCTAGCGGATTTTCGATATACCGTGGTTAAAACCACGAAGTACAGGCTCTGAAAAACATACTGTATGTTATTTATAGGGGCGAGCGATTAATGATCTCATTTGGCCTAAACCGCAACCATTTAGGTTTTTCTTAATATAGCTCAGGCGTACTATATTGATGAAGTGTGGTTAAAACCACGAATAGAAACATCAGATGTGGTTAAAACCACGAAGTAACTCTTAAAGCTAACTCCCCTCTTCTGCGTGCGCTGCTTGTTTTAAAAAGGCATCGTTATCCTTGTAGACCACAACCTTCTCGACAGTACCGGTCTCTTTCGCTGTTTTGTACTCAAGGCAGTAATCGGGAATGCCCTGTTCTTTCACTAAATCTTTGATCTTGCGGCGGAACTCACGCAGGTCAGACTTAACTCCAAACTTTGCATAAAGCGTTTCCAGGCCGATTTCCCAATAGGTTTGGTTGCCGCAATGCTTACGGCACAACTCATACATACGGCGGTTGTAGGGTGAGCGTAGTTTGAAGTAATCGCGGTTGTAGGTCAGGATTCGGTTATTGGTAATGGATGCAAACAAGTGTTCTGATAGAACAACTTCAATATATTCAAGTCGTCCATTCTTATCCGTCACCATTGTTCCTGAGTCGATAAGACCAAAAACATCGCCCTTCTTCTTTTCTTGATTACTAATATTGCTGACAAATGTGGTTCCACGCAGGCGCGCCAAGGTATCCGCAATACCCGCATAGGACTTGCCATCAGTTGTACGGTTAGTACTGACCAAATAATCATAAGCTGTGATCTTAATGCGGCGGGTTACTTCTTTACCGCGATTTAACGCTTCTGCTACCTGCCCAAAACAATAAAGCAACATGTCTTTATCGTGGATAGTGGCGCGGCCATTCACGGACGGGATTATCTCTAGCCAATTGCCGTTAGCATTTTCATAGCGAAATTTTTCAATATCAGGTTTTGAGCTAATAGCAAAAATGGGGTACTCCATTGAATGAAGATCACCCTTAGGGCTAATGTCGATGATGTCGGCAACAAACAAATCGAGTTGATCGGTTTTATCAGGCAGTTGGCTCATCGAAACCTCCTAGGTCAGCTATCTTCTGATTGCGTGTCTCCTGAGGAGACAGCTGCATTCCAACTTTAGCCATAAGCTGTTGAGTGATCGCCGTTCTAATCACGGAACTGCGATCTGTATGAGCGCCCTCCTCCGCTAAAACTCGTTCAATCATTTGATAAATGCGTCCATCCAATTCAGTTGAAATAGTCACAGGAATTGACTCTGTAGAGCCTGGAACAATAAATTCCTCTGCTATTAAATTGGCTGCATCAGAACGCAGTAAAAACCGTGTAGTGATTTCTTCAATCCATTTAGAACGTTGTTTACGGTTAAATCCTGCTTCCTCCATGATGGATTCGATGCGCGGCAACATGTTTGATGGTACCCGTAAGCTAGTACGTGCAATGCCGCTGCCAGCCTTAGGTAAGGAAAACTTAGCCACGGCTTCGTTCCTCTAATTCAGCAACTAACAAGGCAATCGCTTCATTGATTCCGGCTGGGCTTGCTAAGTCGGCCTCTTTGATGAGGTTATCCATTTTTAACTGTTTGGCGGCGGCTTTAATTAGCTGACCAAATTGCGGGGCTTGTTCTTTATTCGCAAATTTGACGCTGGGTCTAACTGCTACTTTTTCAGGTGCCGTACCATTAAGTTTTGCTTCTAACTCTGCGGGGGATAGTTGCGCAAACGCAGCGGCCACTTTCAAATCATTAACCCTGCCAGAACTAATAGCATTCGACAGTAGCTTAGTGGGGTAACGGAGAACAGCCAAATAACGTTGGCACTCTGCGCGACTGCGGCCAAGTATTTTACTCAGTTTGGTTACCGAGGTTTTCTTAACCCCCTCCCCTGCTTCTAATAGTTTTTTAATGTGGTCAACTCGCTCCCACAAACTCATATCCACGCGGTGGATGTTTTCTTCCCATTGCAGCGTATCTATTTCAGCACGGCTATAACCCTCTTCCACTATGCGCGCGGCGATATTGGATTCGCCCAATAGGATATGCGCCAACAAGCGGCGCTCACCGGCGATAAGATGAAAAGTGCTTTCGTCGCGCCACACCACAACGGGATGCAACAACCTATCGGCAGACTTTAACGCGGCAGCAAAACCTACTAATGACTCCAGGTCGCCCAAGGCTTTCCCTGTTAGCTGTTCGGCCTCCCCTACTTTGCTTACATAATCTTCGATCCAATCGGCTGGATCATCTACTTGCAGTTGGTTTTTATCGAGTGGGTGCTGCGTTGCAATTTTTGTGATTTGCTCTTGAGTCAGTGCTAACTTGCGGGGATTCTCTGGGTCGCAAATCACATAAGCCACAGGAATAGTCTTGGTCAGAATGCCTTTCACATTGGCCGCTGTAGCAACCTGTGCCGCGACCGATCCCGCCCACTTTTCAGTGCCAGATTCCTGCTGATCAACTTTACCAGTGCCAACGCGGTTAGTGCTGGTGGTGCCAAATTTACGTGCCATTACGAATTCCTCATTCACTGTCTCCTTAGGAGACACTTACTTACCGAATATGTTTTTAATCACGAATTTGCCGACTGCCGAACTTTGCTTGTGGGCTACGTGTTGTTCCGAGATTTGGAAAATGCTGCGCGGGCTAATACCTTTTAAATCGCGCTCGGGGAAAGCGGTAGACTGAGGTAAAAACACATTGCTCGGGAACATGATGCCGCCCAGTTCGCTGTGAAGCATTTCCAAGGTACTGCGGTGAATGTTGGTATTGCTGCGAACCTTGTTTGGGCAAAGGCCAATTAAATTTAACTGAGTGTCGTCACTGCGCGAAAAGTTTTCCGATTGGATTACCTGCAACATGGCGTTGATGCCTTGCAGGCTTTTTTCTTCTGGTTCGAAAGGGATAACGGCATGAGTTGCCGCCCGAACCGCAGAACGGAAAATAGGGTTACGACTAGGGCCTGTATCTAAAATGATAAGGTCGTAAGTATTGGCAACATCCTCCATGTGCAGGAACTCGCCCAGGCGATCAATAATCTGCGAGCCAATCTTGCCGGATGAGTTGTCGTATTCGCTGTTAATCCGCTCAAGCAGGGCAGGGTGCCCAACCATAATTTCTACGCTGTGTTTAAAGCCGCGCTCTTCACAAATATAGGTAGGGTGGGGCAGTACCGCTTTACCAAAGAAAATATCGGCAATGTTTGAGCGCGAATCTAAATCTGGGTCGCCGTCATAATCAGGGTGCAGGGGAGGGAGCTGGCCACCAGTTGCCTGCGGCGCACTCTCCATTCCAACCCAGTAGTCGGAAGAGTTGCACTGCATATCCAGGTCAACCACCAGTACATTTTTCTTGGCAACAATCGCGGCATATTCCGCAATCACGCTAGCCACGGTAGTTTTACCAACGCCACCTTTTTGGTTAAGTACCGCTAAAACCTTGCTTCTGTAGGTAAACATCTTGCCGCCCCTTTAAATAACATACAGCACATAATATACGTGTGTTATGATATTGGGCAAGTGTCTCCTAAGGAGACAGCAACAAATAGTGAAAATAATCTGAATGGATAAGCTAGGCAGGAGAGGCGCACTTAAACCCCTTTTGATAGTATCCGCCCTAATATTTATACCCTATAAGAAAATCATAAGGTTCTCAGGATGACACCCACCAATTCTTCCCATGTTGCTGTTGTTATTTGGTCTGTCACAGACTTGCTTCGGGGTGATTGTAAGCAATCCCAATACGGCAGAATTATCCTTCCATTTACCTTGCTGCGCCGCCTTGAATCCGTGTTAGCGCCAAGCAAAGATGCCGTGCTTAAGCAGTTGGAACAAACCAAAACTATGAACTTGCCGGAAGATGGCATGGAAAAGATGTTGCTGCGCGCAGCAGGCTTATCGTTCTTTAATACCAGTACGATGGATTTATCCAGTATCAGCCAGACCAATATTAAGAGCAACTTAATCAATTACATTCAAAGCTTCTCTAAAGATGTGCGTGATATTTTTGAGAATTTTAAATTTGATGAGCTTGTCAGTTATCTCAACGAAGCCAATTTGCTTCATAAGGTCATACAAAAATTTGCGACTACGGATCTAAGTCCGCAAGCCATATCCAATCACGATATGGGTTTAGTATTTGAAGAGTTAATTTGCCGTTTTGTAGAAAGCTCAAACGAAACTACAGGCGAGCACTTTACTCCGCGCGATATTGTAAGTTTAACCTCATCATTGGTCTTTATAAAAGATGATGTTGTCACCACAGATGGAATTGTCCGCACCATTTACGATCCAACGGCAGGGACGGGCGGTTTTCTCTCTGCAGGTATGGAATATATACACGAGCAAAACTCTAATGCGGTTATGCGCGCCTTTGGGCAAGAATTAAATCCAGAATCTTTTGCCATCTGTAAGTCAAGTATGCTCATTAAAGGTCAAGACGTTAGTAGCATTAAACTTGGCAATACGCTTTCAAACGATCAGCATCCTACTGAGAAGTTTGATTACATGCTATGTAACCCACCCTTTGGGGTGGATTGGAGAAAAATTGAAGCCGATATTCAAAACGAGCACAAGCTCAAAGGTTTTGATGGTCGCTTTGGGGCAGGCTTACCGCGCTTATCCGATGGCTCCTTATTGTTTTTGATGCACTTGATTAGCAAATTAAAAGATAGAAAGGAGGGCGGGGGGCGCATAGGCGTCATTTTAAATGGCTCGCCTTTGTTTACTGGTGGAGCAGGTAGCGGTGAAAGTGAAATTCGTAGATTTATAATAGAGCATGATTTGTTAGAGGGAATTGTCACTTTACCAAACGGGATGTTTTACAATACAGGTATAAAAACATATTTATTACTACTGACTAATAATAAAAACTCACACCTTAAGCATAAAGTTAAGCTGCTGGATGCTACTAATTTAGCGATTAGGATGCGTAAATTCACTGGATCGAAGAGTCATATTATTGATGAAGATGCAATCCAATTAATATTGAATAATTATTCACAAAACTCAAATACTGACTTTTTAAAAATAATTGATTCTTCTAACTTTGGGTTCAGATCTATAAAAGTCATATTAAGTGACAGTAGTTTCAGCAATGAAATTGTTCCTATAAGAGAAAACGCAGAAAGTTACTTAGAGGCCCATTTAACGGGAGTTTTCGAGACTTTTAAAATAGATCACTCGTTCATAGATGACAAAGATAAAATGCTTGGCAAAGTTGGGTATGAATTCAGGGAGGATTTGTTTAGCGAGAATGTTAATGAGAAACAATTTAGGAGTTACTTTGACAAAGTTTCTTACAAGGACGATTGGCAGATTAAAATTCATTTAATAAATAATAAGGTGACATTTGGTGAAGAAAAACTACTTGACCTAATAGATGACCCGAAAGCAATTTTTTTAAAATTAAAGCCGAATTCTTGCCTGAATCTTGATTTTTTGAAGCATTACTTTTCTAGTAGTGACTGGATTGATCAGCTCAACTTAATGAAGTCAAAGTCTATTTTCTCTGCCCTAAGTAAAGAATCAATACTTCGCATGGGGATCACTTTCCCATCTATTGAAAATCAACATAAAATTGTTGAGGTAATAGATGAAATTCAAAATTGCCGTGAAAATCTTCGAAAATTAGAAAGTGATGTATGGATTACATCCCTTGATACTGATGTAGATCTAAAATATAGAATTCCAATTTCACTAGCCTTCCAAGAACAGCTGATCAACATTGCTCCATTTCCTATTGCCAACATCATTCATCATTCTAAAAACATCCCTGATGATGACTACAAAACAAGATATGAATTACTGCTGAAAACATTAGAGTGCGCAAGTTTATTTTTGGTTAGTTCAGTACTTGGCTATTTAGATATAAAAGATAATCAGAGCACTAATAAATTATTAAAATCTCAAAAGCAATACTTAAAAAACTCGTCGTTTGGTACATGGGCTACAATCCTAGAAAAATTATCTGAAAGGCTCGAAGGAAAGGACTTTTTTAAGTCAATAGTCAATGAAAAAACGCTAATTATAATCAACTCTGCTGTAAATATAAGAAATAGAACTACAGGTCATGGTGCGTACCCAACAAAGTTTGCTGCTAGAGAAACTTTTAATAAAGTTGATAAACTTTATCTGCAATTTATGGAAATAATTTACCCATTTTTTGAGCGATTTACATTGATTAGACCCAAAACATGCAAATGGGACGGGAAGTCGTACCTCTACCAGATTGAGAGCTTTAATGGGTTGGGCTGCTATCCATTCGGTTCGATGCACTTTAATTCGGAAATGCCATTACAAGATGGCTCTCTATACTTAAAGTCTCGCGATGGTGAACCAATAAAGCTATTTCCATTTGTTGCGATGATAGACATAGAGGATGATTCAGGTTTAGAGGCATTTTATTTTTTCAGTAAAATAGTAAATAGTGAAGCTACTTATATATCGCATCAACAAATACTTCGGCAAGAAAAAATACATATAAACGAATCCATCCTAGACATATTTAAATAGTTTCGTCATAAGGCGCTCTGAATGAAATCCACAAACTTCTCACAAACCGCTGCTTTTATCTGGTCTGTAGCAGACCTGCTGCGCGGTGATTTTAAGCAATCCCAATATGGGCGAATCATTCTTCCGTTTACGCTCTTGCGCCGCCTTGAGTGCGTGTTAGCGCCCACCAAAGATGCGGTGCTAAAACAATACGAACAAACCAAAACCATGAATCTGCCGGAAGAGGGCATGGAAAAACTGCTGCTGCGAGCAGCGGGCTTATCGTTCTTTAATACCAGTGCGATGGATCTATCCAAGCTTGGCCAAACCGATATCAAAAGCAACCTGGGCAATTACATCCAAAGCTTCTCTAAAGACGCGCGCGAAATCTTTGAGCACTTTAAGTTTGATGAATTTGTCGGTTCGCTCAATGAAGCCAACTTGCTCTACAAGGTGCTGCAAAAATTTGCGACGACTGATCTAAGCCCCCAAGCCATATCCAATCACGATATGGGTTTAGTGTTTGAGGAGTTAATTCGCCGCTTTGCGGAAAGCTCAAACGAGACAGCAGGGGAGCACTTTACCCCGCGCGATATTGTGCGCCTGACAACATCGCTAGTATTTATGGAAGATGACGACGCCCTCACCAAAGACGGCATTATCCGCACCATTTACGATCCAACCGCCGGTACCGGTGGCTTCCTCTCGGCAGGCATGGATTATGTGCTTGAGCTAAACCCGCAAGCGCGCACCGTAGCTTATGGTCAAGAGCTAAACCCAGAAAGCTATGCCATTTGTAAAGCCGATATGCTGATCAAAGGGCAGGAAGTCAAAAATATCAAACTCGGCAATACGCTCTCGCAAGATCAACTACCTAGCGAAAAGTTTGACTACATGCTCTCCAACCCACCTTTTGGCGTGGATTGGAAAAAAATCGAAAGCGATATTCAAGACGAGCACAAACTCAAAGGCTTTGATGGACGTTTTGGCGCAGGCCTGCCGCGCGTGTCCGATGGCTCCTTATTGTTTCTAATGCACCTGATTAGCAAACTGCGCGGGGCGGATGAAACGGGCGGGCGCATTGGCATCATCCTAAATGGCTCACCTTTGTTTACCGGAGGTGCAGGCAGCGGCGAAAGTGAGATTCGCCGTTATATTCTGGAAGCGGATTTGTTAGAGGCCATAGTCGCGCTGCCCAATGACATGTTTTACAACACCGGGATTGCTACTTATATTTGGGTGCTTTCCAATAAAAAATCCCACGAGCGCAAAGGTAAAGTACAACTCATAAACGGCACCGACTTGTGCAGCAAAATGCGTAAATCCCTAGGCTCCAAACGCAACGTAATGGATGAGGGCGATATAGCCACCATTACCCGCAGCTTTGGCAATTTTGAAGCGATAGATGCCTACAGTTTAGATAAAGCCGCCGATGTAAAAAGCAACCGTGGCCGGCAGTCTGCAAGCCCTAAAGCTGAAGTACCCAAAACCTTCGCCAGCAAAATTTTTGCTACCCACGAGTTTGGCTACCGCCGTATCACCATTGAGCGGCCACTGCGTTTATCTGCACAGTTTAGCGATACAGCGCTTGCCTCACTGCGCTTTGCCAGCGGCGCACTAAAGCCGGTAATGGAGTGGATTTATGAACATCTGGGCGATGAATGGACAGAAGAGACTTACGGTCTACTTGCGAGCCACGAAGACGCCATTCGTATCAAAATCAAAAAAGACTTTGCCGACCTAAAAGAAAAACAAATTAAAGATGTGCTGGATGCAGACCTTTGGCTAAACCAAAAATCCCTGCTAGATAAAGCCCAATCACTGCGTGCGGAGATTGGCGATGCACAACATAACGACTTTAACGAGTTCGATAAAACCCTCGCCCAAGCAATCAAGGCATGTGGCCTTAAGCTAGACGCCAAAGAAAAAAAGCAACTGCTGGACGCCATAACCTGGAAGAACCCAGAGGCCGAACCCATCGTTAAAAAGATCCTCAAGGACAAAGCCGCGCCCATCTATGGCAAGTTTACCTATAACGGTAAGGTCGTAGAATTTGAAACCGATGGTGACCTGCGCGATAACGAAAACGTACCGCTCAACCCAAGCCTATCCGTTAACGAAATCAACGAAGCCTACTTCAAAAAAGAAGTACAGCCCCATGTGCCAGATGCTTGGATTAACCCAAGTAAGTGCGATGACAAAGACGGTGAGATCGGCATAGTCGGCTATGAAATTCCCTTTAACCGCCATTTCTATGTATACCAACCGCCGCGCAAGCTGGAAGAGATAGATGAGGATTTGGATGCAGTAACTAAAAGCATTTTAGAACTGCTACAAGAAGTGCATTCCTAATCGCGCAGGGCAGGGTTTAAACCCTATTTAACTGAACTATATTTGTTTTTATGAGCATGCTAATCTGTCCGAAATATATATATATATTTCGGACAAAAAACAGGTTAATAATTAGTTGAATAATGTTGAAAATCAAATAGTTAGTTCTATATATGGGCATGGTAGGGGTTGGTCTTTTTCAAAGAAAGATTTTGCCTCCCTAGCCCAGCCCGGAACTATTGACCGTAGCCTTAGCCGTTTGGCGGAAAAGGGCACTATCCGGCGTTTGAATCGCGGCATTTACGATTACCCCAAGTTCAGCAAATTGCTCGGCCAAACTTTAGGGGCAGACATGGACCAGGTCGCCCATGCATTAGCGCGCAAGCATGGTTGGAATATTCAGGTGTCCGGTAATGCGGCGCTCAATATTTTAGGCCTATCCACACAAGTACCCACGCAATACCTTTACCTGAGCGATGGTGCCAGTAAAACCTACGATATTGCAGGGCAGGCACTCGTATTCCAAAAAACCAAAATGACCCACCTTGATCTTAAATACCCAGAGAGCGCCTTGTTGGTTCAAGCAATTGAAGCCTTAGGTAAAGAGCCGCTGAGCGAACAGCAACGCAAGACTATTTATCAATACTTTCAGCCGGAAGGTAATGTATCGCCTTACTTGAGAGCGCGAATTTTGAAAGACACCCAATACGTCACCAGTTGGATTTATGAGGTGATTAAAAGCATTTTCGCGTATCCAAGCCAGAAGGTGAGTATGAATAAGGAGCCAACATGAAAACCCTGGCGCTGCGCCCAGCCGCCGAACGCCGTGAGGTTTTTAGTGCAACTGCAACGGCTATGGCCATTACACCGGCAGCGGCAGAAAAAGATTTCTGGCTGTGTTGGGTACTTATGCAATTATTTGAAGTACCAGAGCTGGCGGCGTGTTTGCGTTTTAAGGGCGGCACCTGTTTAAGCAAATGTTTTAATTTAATTCAGCGTTTTTCTGAAGATATAGATTTAATTTTGGATTGGACGCAAGTCACCAACATCGACCCCTTAGCGCCACGCAGCAAAACCCAACAAGATAAACTCAACCAGCAAATGAATAGCCAAGCGCAAGAGTTCATTGCACAGACAATTTTGCCCAAACTGTTAAGCGTTATCGCCCCACTGTGTACCGCTGCCATTGATAGCGAAGACCCACACACGATTAATATTCAATACCCCGCCGAATTTGCGGCAGGCTATTTGCGCCCGCAAATTCGTTTAGAAATCGGCCCACTAGCCGCCATGATGCCCATGGGGATTTACTCGGTAACGCCTTACGCGGCAGAAAAATTTCCCCGGCTGTTTGTACAACCGAGTGTGCAGGTTTCAGCTATTACCCCTGAACGCACCTTTTGGGAAAAGCTCACTATTTTGCATGTTGAAGCGCACCGCCCAGAAACTAAACCCATGCCGCCGCGTTATTCACGTCATTATTACGATACTTATCAACTGGCAATCAACCCAAGTGTTAATCACGCGCTGAATGATATGGCTATGTTGCAACAAGTGGTTGAGTTTAAGCAGCGGTTTTACCCCAGCAGCTGGGCGAATTATGAAACGGCGGTACCCGGTACCTTTAAACTCAGCCCAAGCGAGCATCATTTGTTAAAACTAAAACAAGACTATAAAGAAATGGGCGAAATGATTTTTGGTGTAAAACCAACATTTGAAGAAATGCTTGAAACCTTAGCGGCGGTTGAGCAGCAAATTAATGCCTGCCAATTAGGGGATTCACAATGACAAATTTTTCGGGAGAAAATTTGAACAGCGGCGCTTGCGCTGCTGGCCCGCAGGGCGAGCGCAGGGAAAGCGCGAGTAGTAGGTATCAGGCTTATCCAGAGTATAAGGATTCTGGGGTGGAGTGGTTGGGTGATGTACCGAATCACTGGGACTCTAAACAACTAAAATTTCTTTGTTCATATAATGATGAAGTTATAAGCGATAATTTAGATCCTGACTTTGAGATTGAGTATGTAGATATTGGAAGCGTATCTGCTGCAGATGGGATACAAAAAACCGAAGTCTTGAAGTTTGATGCAGCACCATCTCGGGCCCGAAGAATTGTTCGAGATGGCGATGTGATCGTATCTACAGTTAGAACTTATCTGGAAGCAATTGCATCAATCGATAACCCGCCCGATAACTTGGTCGTTTCAACTGGTTTTGCTGTGATTCGACCAAATAGGTTATTGCAAAAGCGTTTTGCTGCTTATTGCATGAGAACGCAGGGGTTTATTAGAGAAGTAATTGCTAGATCTGTAGGCGTAAGCTATCCAGCAATAAATGCCTCTGACTTAGTAAATATAAAATCACCTAAACCACCTTTTGCAGAACAGGAAACTATTGCCAACTTCCTCGACCACGAAACCGCAAAAATCGACACGCTGATCGAGCAGCAACAACAACTGATTCAACTGCTAAAAGAAAAACGTCAGGCCGTTATCAGCAATGCGGTTACTAAAGGCTTAAATTCTAATGCACCCATGAAAGATTCTGGTGTGGAATGGTTGGGTGAAGTGCCGGAGCATTGGGAAACTCCAAATCTAAACCAAGTGACGCGCAAAATTGGTGATGGTTTACACTCAACTCCAAACTATGAAGATGGAACCGGATATTATTTTATCAACGGCAATAATCTTATTGATGGGAGTATTGTCATTGGATCAGCCAAGGAGGTGCCTGAAGATGATTTTAAAAAGCACTATATAAATTTAACATTTAATAGCGTCCTTCTTTCTATTAATGGAACTGTCGGTAATGTTGCTGTTTATTCAGGCGAACAAGTTATCCTTGGTAAAAGCGCTGCATTTATCGATTGTGCAGAAAAATTACACTGTCGTTATTTAATGTTTTATTTACAAAGTAGCAATCTCAAGCACTTTTTCGAACTCGAAGTAACGGGAACAACTATTTTCAACCTATCCTTAAGCTCGATTAGAAAAATGAAAGTATGCGTTCCTCCGATTGAAGAGCAAAATGAAATTGAAAAATTCTGTGTTCTTCAAAAAGATAAATATGACTGCTTAATCAGCAATGCGATTGCAGCGATTACTTTGATGCAAGAACGTCGCACCGCTCTCATCTCGGCCGCTGTCACCGGAAAAATCGATGTGCGTGATTGGCAGGGTGCTGCGAAAAACTAGGGTTTCATTTCGGCGCTAATCTAATAAGACAAGGATATTTTTGTAACTCATTGAATTTACAAGAAATTCTTATTTCATCGCTAATCGTGGTAGTGTGGATTCGGAGAGGTGGTGTGGGCGAATTTAGCAGGCGTTTGGTTGACATATGCCAACCTAGAGGCCGATAATGATCACAACACAACCGTCACGCCTCTTAACAATGCGCAACCTTGGCGGTTTTTTTTTGCCTGTGTTTAGGGAGAGCCGCCTTGCTAAAAGACTATAAAAAGCCGGTTTTAACCTTTCAGCAGCAACTCGCCCAGCTGGTTGACCGTGGCGTATCCGTTGCTATAGCCCCCGATCCTATCAAGATTCTCTCCTCCATTAGCTATTATCGGCTTAGCGCCTATTGGTATCCTTTTCGGCTGCGTGATGCTAACGGTGGCTTGGGCGATAAGGTGCGGCAAGGTACATCTCTCGCAGACATTCTGGCGCTCTATGAGTTTGATCGCCGTTTGCGCTCACTCATTTTGGATGCCATTGAGCGCATTGAAGTCGCTGTGCGCACGCAACTTACATATCACCTTGCTCATACCTATGGTGCTTTTGCGCATACCGATGCGGCTCATTTTCACCCTAAGTTTGACCATTCCCAGTGGCTACGAAAAATGGAAGATGAAACACGCCGCTCTTCCGATGAGTTCCTTCGCCACTATCAAACTAGCTACACCGGCTTCCCAAAAGTACCTATTTGGATGGTCACTGAAGTCATGAGCTTTGGTGCGCTATCAATGCTGTATAGCGGATTACGGAACGATAAAAAGAAGGGCTTTGAGGATAAAAAACCCATCGCAGATTATTTTGGTTTGCATCATAAGCGCTTGGGAGATTGGCTTCATACGCTAACCTATATTCGCAATGTATGCGCACACCATAGCCGCTTATGGAACAGGGAACTGGCCATACGCCCCGATCAAAGCAAAGACCCACAATGGTTAGCGCCGCTTACACCCAGAAATGATCGTATTTTTTATGTGTTGTTAATGTTGCGCCATTTACTCTGTGCAACTAACAATGAAACATTATGGACACGCGAAGTCGCTGAACTTTTAGAGCCTTTCGCAAATAACCTCAATTCGGCTAAGGCAATGGGTATTCCTCAAGACTGGCAGCAACACCCTTTGTGGAAAAATTAACCGGCCAATAGCAAGTTACACAATAAAATAGCAAAGGACTTACCATGGCAGACAACGCCGCTGAGCTAAAATTTCAAAACGATATTATTGCGCAATTACTTGCCAATGGCTGGCAGTTGGGTTCGCCTGCAAAATACCAACGCGATACCGCGCTCTATACAGAAGATGTATTGGCCTTTGTAAAAACCACACAGGCAACGGAGTGGGAAAAGTTCAGCCGTTTATTTCCTATCGATACCGATAAGCAATTTATTGAGCACTTGGCTATCCAGCTCAATAAAGCCGACACTAACGCCATGGATAAAGAGCTGCGCACCTATGGTACCTTAGGTGTGCTGCGCCACGGTTTAAAAATCCGCAATGCGCGTTTTAGTTTGTGCCAATTCAAACCCGAACATGATCTAAACCCAGAAACCATTGCACGCTATCAACAAAATTGTCTGCGTGTAGTGCCTGAATTGGTTTATAGCCCCTATGCCACCGCTGCGCATTTCACTGAAACCGGTAGCAAAGCTCAAGCATTACGAATTGATTTGGTTCTGTTTATCAATGGCATACCGGTAAGTACGCTGGAATTAAAATCCGAATTTAAACAAGCCGTACAAAACGCTATTACCCAGTATAAAAAAACGCGCCTACCCAAAGACCCAATTACTAAAAAGCCAGAACCGTTATTAAGCTTTAAACGCGGTGCATTAGTGCATTTTGCGGTAAGCCAATATGAAGTGTATATGGCCACCAAGTTGGCAGGCGACGATACTTATTTTTTGCCGTTTAACAAAGGCACCAAAGAGGGTGGGGCAGGGAACGATACGCCCGAAAACCCCAACGAATATGCTACAGGTTATTTGTGGAATGAGATTTTAACGCCAGATACTTTACTCAATATTATTGGCCGTTTTGTACATTTGAACATTGAAGAAAAAGAAGATTGGGATGGCTTAAAAACCAAAAAAGAAAGCCTAATTTTCCCGCGCTATCACCAGTGGAATGTGGTGAACAAATTAATCACGGCGGCTAAAACTGAAGGCACCGGCGGCAAGTATTTAATCCAGCACTCGGCGGGTTCTGGTAAATCAAACTCCATCGCCTGGACTGCGCATCAGCTATCTACCTTGTTTGATGATAAAGGTGAAAAGCTGTTTCACTCAGTGATTGTAGTAACAGATCGCACCGTATTGGATGACCAGCTACAAGATACAATTTATCAATTTGAACACGCGGACGGTGTAGTAGGGCGCATCAACAACAAAGAAGGCGATGGCTCTAAATCCGATAAGCTGGCCGGTGCGCTAGAAACCAGCCAGCCAATTATTATCGTTACCATTCAAACCTTCCCGTTTGTGCTTAAATCCATTGAAAACAGCACTAGCTTAAAAACCCGCCGCTATGCCGTCATTGCCGATGAAGCGCATTCATCACAAACCGGCTCTACTGCACGGCAATTAAAAGAAGTATTGATGATTGATGAAAAAGCCGAAGAGGATGACGAGCTTTCATCAGAAGATATTTTGGATGCAACCATCGCGGCGCGGCGCAATAATACCAATGTAAGTTACTACGCCTTTACCGCCACCCCTAAGCCTAAAACCCTAGAACTATTTGGCCGCTTGCCCAACCCGGAGTTACCCGCGTCTAAAACCAATAAGCCTGAAGCCTACCATGTGTATTCAATGCGCCAAGCCATTGAAGAAGGTTTTATTTTAGATGTGTTAAAAAACTACACCAACTATCAAGTGGCCTATCAGCTCGCGCAAAAAATTGCCGCTGCCGATGAGCAAGTGGATAGCAAAAAAGCCAAAGTTAAAATGAACCAGTGGGTGCGCCTACATCAATACAATATCGCCCAAAAAGCCAAGGTGATTATTGAGCACTTTAAAGGCAACATCATGCACCTGCTGGGTGGCCAAGCCAAAGCCATGGTAGTAACAAGTTCACGCAAAGAAGCGGTGCGCTACAAGCTGGCGTTTGATAAATACGTGGCAGAAAATAAGTACAGCAATATCCGCGCAATGGTCGCTTTTTCGGGCGAGGTTGAATTCCAACTCAATGACCCTGACTGCGAAGCTTTGCTGGAAAAGAAATTCACCGAGAAAAATATGAACCCCGAACTCAAAGGCCGCGACATGCGCAAAGCCTTTGACAGCGACGACTACCAAATTATGTTGGTCGCCAATAAGTTCCAAACAGGGTTCGATCAACCCAAGCTCTGCGCTATGTATGTAGATAAAGCCTTAGGCGGGGTAGAGTGCGTACAAACCCTATCGCGGTTAAATCGAACCTATCCGGGCAAAGCTGAATCGGGCACCTTTGTGTTGGACTTCTTCAATAGCCCTGACGATATCCTGGAAGCCTTTCAGCCTTACTATCAAACTGCTGAATTGGCCGATGTATCAAACCCTGATTTGATATTTGAGCTATTCGAAAAATTGCGCGCAACCGGCATTTTTCTATGGAATGAAGTAGAGCAATTTTGCGATGCCTATTTAATCAAAAGCAAAAGTGCTGCAGCGATAAGCAACATATGCAAACCAGCCTTAGATCGCTGGCAAAAGCGTTATGCCTCAGCCAGTGATGCCTATACCAAAGCCAAGTTGTTTTATGATGAAGCCAAGACAACCGGAAATGCTGTTCTTATAGGTAATACGGAAACATCACTCAAGGAATGTAAAAAAGAAAAAGACGCGCTGGAAATCTTCAAAAAAGATTTAGGCAGTTTTACCCGCTTCTATGAGTTTATGTCACAAATCGTCGATTACGACGATAAAGACCTAGAGAAGCTCAGTCTCTATGCACGACACCTGCGCCCTATGCTGCGCGAAAAAATTAACGCTGAAGATGAGATCGATTTAAGCAACGTGGTACTAAGCCACTATCGCCTATCGAAAATTCGTGAGCTGGATATTCAACTTAAAGAAGATGCCGCAGAATACAAACTGGACCCCAGCAATGACCTAGGCACGGCAAAAGCAAAAGACAAGAAAGAGGAATTTATCTCGCTAATTATCGCGCGCCTAAACGAACTCTTCATCACCGACGGCTTAACCGATAAAGACCTGGTTAACTACGCCTATGTAGTCCGCGACAAGGTATCCGAAAACCAAGCCGTAATGACCCAAATCGCCAACAACAGTTCAGAGCAAGCCCTGCTAGGCGATTTCACCAAAGCCATTGATGACGCCGTACTCGATAGCAATGAAGTCCACAAAGCGATGATGATGCAATATTTATCTAACCCTGAACTGGCCAAGGGCTTTGCGCGGGTAGTTTTTGATATGTTGAAGAGTTGATAATGGTGAAGAGCTAGCGGCTAAAATTTATTGCTTTGATCGTGGCATTACAACAGACATCATAATTTCTGCCATTTCAACTTGATTCTTTTCTACCTTGGCCAAAACAGCTTGTATTGTTCTAGGATCAAACGTAGCTGCGCGCTCATCATTTGTTAGCCATAGCTTTAAAAGCCCTCCCAAGCGCCCAAGATCACCATTAATGCGCGCCAGCTCACGAACCTGGTGCATATCAACAACACCTTTTATTACATACCCCTGCCCCACCTCACGAAGGTAGCGGGCCACACTCATGCCTGCCTGTGTCGCCAGCTCTTCAATTTGTGCCCGTTCATCAGGAAACACTGGGACACGTAAATGGTGTGCTCTTTTATTTTCAGACATAGATACCTCTTTTGGTGGCGGTAGCCTATAGCTTCGCAGAACAGGATACGTCGAGCCCTAAGGCGAGTAAGGTAAAAGTGAAGTTAGTTAATTGGCTTGCCGATTAGCTAACTTCACCTATCCTGCCCGCCTTACAATATGCATATGATCGCTGTAAGCGTGAACTACACTTTCGATCAACCCACCAATTTGTACGCATATCTATCGCTGTTAGTGCCTTGCCCTTTAACGCTGTTACTTCACTACTTCTACGCTTTTTTTCTGAGACAGATATTTGTAGATAGTTGCGCGTGAAACCCCGTAACGTTTAGCTATATCTGTTACTTGGGTTTCAGGATCGCCAAGTAGCAAGCGAATTTCTTTCACTTGCTTGTCATTAAGTGCAGCCCTACGCCCACCCTTTCGCCCCCTCGCGCGGGCAGCAGCTAAACCTGCATGAGTTCGCTCACGAATCACGTTCCGTTCAAATTCGGCCAATGCAGCGAAAACATGGAAAATGAGTTTTCCGGCAGCACTACCCGTCTCGATTCGCTCAGTGATACTTTCAAAAGCAATTCCAGCTTTCTCTAATTCAGACACTATATTGACCAAATCGGGTAACGACCGCCCTAACCTATCCAAGCGCCATACGACCAAAGTATCGCCAGGACGCAAAGCCTTTCGACAATGCTCTAGTTCAGGCCGTTGAGTGTTTTTACCGCTAGCAGTTTCTTCATAGATAACCTCACACCCGGCTTTTTTGAGTGCATCAAGCTGCAGATCCAAATTTTGATCATCTGTGGAGACACGCGCATATCCAATACATTTTCCCATACGTTTTATCTACATAGATTAATAGACGGGTTTATATACGAATAGTGCTCTTTTTTGGAGGTGAATACTAGGGGTGATAGGCGCGTCTGTAAAACGACCGTTTTACAGACAGCCTTAATGAGAAACAATCACTCCTAGAGTGACTTTTGACCAAGTGATATATAGACTTAAACGTCTGGAAGACGTTTAAGTCTATATATCACTTGGCTGTAGCTTGCCTACTTGTTGCAAAATTTTCGCATTCTGTTAGGATAGCGTCACGACTCATCCCTAGCAGGCATCGTTAAGTTGGTGTTGGCATGGGACGGAAAAACCACCTTCGGGTGGTTTTTTCATATCTGGAGCATACAAAACTATAATGAAAACAATATGCTATGTAGATGGCTATAACCTTTACTATGGTTGTCTGAAAAATACGCCCTACAAATGGCTTGATATATTCAAATTGCTCTCTCGAATTTTGAACGAACAAAATCCCGCTACAGAATTAGTGGAGCTTAAATTTTTCACAGCCCCAATAAAAACAAAGCTCGCTTCACAAGGCGCTTTGGCGGGCAACTCTCAGGCTGATTATCACCGCGCCCTACAACATCTCTATAAAGAAAAAGTGAGTGTAATTGAGGGATACTTTAATCTTGAGGAAGGTGCATTTCTTGAATATTTGTCCCCTCCTGATAAAACAAAACGAGTAACCGTTTGGCGATTGGAAGAAAAACAAACAGACGTAAATATAGCAATTACTGCCTACAGAGACGCTCTTAAAGGTCATGCCGACCAAGTGGTTTTTGTTTCTAACGATACTGATTTGGAACCCGCACTTAGTGCCATAAAAGAAGATTTTGGCACTACCGTATCTATAGGGGTAATTTTCCCCATTAGAGAACGAGTCGCAGGTGCTACTTCTCGACCACCAAATAATGCATTAAGTAAACATGCAACTTGGACTCGCCGCAATATAAGAAATGAAGAGTTGGCCGCGTGTGTTTTAAATGATGTCATTCCTACTAATAAAAAACCTATTCGAAAACCAATTTATTGGTAATAACTTAGCACCACCGCGTATTAATTTCTCCCGCGATACTCTCTCAAACTCAACCAGCACATCTGGTTGGCGCTGAATGAGAAAATGTATAACTACATCGTAGTCCAGTAACCCTGCACAAGAGTAGTGGCTATGACTTTAAGTAGAGTATATGTGAAGGAATTCCTTGCCTATCGTTCCTCCAGTTACGCCCCTCAAGTGTCAACATCTTGTGTAGTTTATCTTTCAAAACTGACAAAGGCTGGTAGCTCTAAAGGGTTATTTGAGTCTATAAAGTTAGGGGTTTCTGTGATTCTTGCTAAAGCAATCTGCGTGGCTTGCTCGGCGGTCACCTTGCCCTGAATGAAGGCTTCAGTAAGATCATGGAACCACTGAGGCGCATCAACCGGATCAAAGCCTTCGAGCCGGTGCATTGCATTAACCTGATCCACAATTTCACGCTTAGCAAACTCCATTGCGCTTGCTGAACTCTCGTTTTCACTCACCATAGAGCTACCTTCCTGCAGCTGATTTTCCAAGGATTTGCATTTACGATAGCGGAGTCTGATAGGTTAAATTATCATCGTCGTCTAGCCCAACGCCAACGCCTCGTTTAATTCGATCAGCAAAAAAGGCTTTTGACTCTGGCGTCTCACCTGACCAGAGATGGTCATTCAACTCTTCAAGATCAATTTCTATCTCTGCATTGTTTTGAGTAGCCACCCCGCTGGGGCACTCGGGCTCATTACTATTATTTGCCATAAAAAATTAACCCCTTAAATACATAAAAATCATTCTGCGGATTCATCCGCTAGAAATAGCTCAATAAATTCAGCCATCACAGAAGTCTTGAAGGTTCCAGGCCGTTTATAGCCCTCCAGCTTGGCATTAAACCTTTTGTAATACTTATATCTGTTGTGCGTTATTTCAATAATATCGGAAAATTCAATGTGCTTTGTTTCTGGCGATGCGTTGTTAGCTAAGGTTTTAATAGCCCGCCACATCAGCATATTAATAATATCCACATCGCATTCGAGAACTAAAAACCGTAATTTAGCGTTACTGTGGTTTGGATTTACAAGGGGTAGTTGTTCACGTTGTGCGTAATACTCGCAGTACTCTACGCATTCACCTGCAAGAACCTCTTGATTTAATGCCTTCAAGTAAACGCTGTTACGTTCAAAGTCTATCAATACATCTACGATATTTTTTGCGAGCTGATAAATATAGTCATCAAGGTTATTACCTGCTTTTACAGGGCATTTAATGAATAAACTACACTCATTACCATCCAAAGGAAACACCGGATCTATTCTTGTAAATTCAATTTTTCCGCTATCAATCAGGCTGGCAATGCAGCTTCTGCCAAAGCTTTCCGTTGGCGTATAGTTCCTCGCTAATATTTGCTCTTCCGATAAAAACTCCTCGCTGGGCTTGAAACAAGCCGCAAGGGCAACTTCCATTATTAGCTGATTAAACTCTTTCTGGCTCAAGCTTTCTGTCATTACTGTTCCGCTGTCATTCTCGCTAACCCAGGCATGCCAAACAAATAGTTACAGCCCCAAAATGGGAGTCATAGTCCGTGGAATGATAAGCATTGTAAGTTGATAGTTCTAGCTTTTTAAGCTGGGACATTATGAGAGACAAGCAATTAACAGATTTCGGGAAGGCCGTTAGGGAGCTTCGCAAGGAAAAAGGTCTATCCCAAGAAGCATTTGCTGACCTGGCTGGCATTGATCGTAGTTATATGGGGCATATTGAGCGGGGTGAGAAAAACGTCACCTTAACGAAGATCTACCAGCTGGCTCTTGCTCTTGAAATAGGCGTTATAGATATATTTGATCGCATCAAATAAAGGGACACCCTACACAGCAGCAGAGCGGGTTCAGAAAAAGTGGGCGATGCAACAAAATGATAGATCAGCTAGTTTTACAACTAACTGGGGAACCCTTCCTATCATTAATTGTAGTTAACGACACTTTTCGGCCAATAGCGGACTATCACTACTAAGCTATCGAGCTTACCTTTCATTTTATAACGGACCGTCGATAAGCTATCTGATGAATGAATAACTTACTTCCTCTGAAATATTTTTCAACTCAATATCAAGAGCAACAATTAATTAATGGCTTTGTGTTTGAAATTGGTGCAGTAAATCCACGTTCGGTGCGGGCTATTGTATTTTTGTAGCTTCTCATTGATTTGTTTGGCGAACGGTGCCCATATAATTGATTTACAGCAGCATCAATAACTTCAACAAAGACCGCCAATTCATCCAACTTTTTTCCACTAACTTGCTCAGCTAACGGTTTAAAATAGATAGCTCATATCTAAAGTGATGCTGAGATTGGGGGGGGGGAGTTCACTTCAAGTAACGTCGCATAACTTCTATCACCTGATCCAAATCCTCAAGTCGTTGCTCCGGGGAGCTGTCAACTGCACCAAGATGCTCACGAATGTGCCCCTCTAATACTTCAGTCATTAACCCATTCACCGCACCACGAATGGCTGATATCTGCTGAAGTATGGCAGCGCATTCTACTCCTTCGTCCAACGCTTTCTCCAGCGCCTCAGTTTGCCCCTTGATGCGTCGCACGCGGGTTAGCAGTTGTTTTTTGGATTTAGTTGTATGAGCCATAGAACACAATTCTCGTGATGTTGATATACTAGGGGGGAGTATATCAATACCGGTTTGACTAAAGGATACCTCCAAATGCAATGTCCCGTTAGCGATATAGAAACCCTCCGGCATTCACACGTCTTCAATGAGGGCAACCCACTGGCGGAGCGGAACACCCGCTGGGCGGTGGCATTGACCGTTGTCATGATGGTCGCAGAGATAAGTGGCGGGTGGGTATACAACTCGATGGCATTGCTAGCCGATGGGTGGCACATGAGCTCTCATGCGCTTGCACTGGGGCTATCCGTGCTCGCTTATGCTGCCGCTAGACGCTTTGCTGGGGATGCACGGTTTTCTTTCGGTACCTGGAAAATTGAGGTGCTGGGTGGTTATACCAGTGCGATCTTTCTCGTAGGGGTGGCTGGATTAATGCTATATCAGTCGATGGAGCGTCTGATGTCGCCAACGCCCATTCACTACGATCAGGCTATTGCAATTGCCGGTATCGGCTTACTGGTTAACCTTATCTGCGCATGGCTGCTAAAAGATAGTCATGCCCATCATCACGACCATGATCATCATGCGCACGATAACCACCAGCACCATCATGATTTGAATTTGCGCTCAGCCTATTTGCATGTTTTAGCGGATGCAGCGACCTCAGTGCTGGCAATCGTGGCGCTCATAGGGGGCAAACTTTGGGGCGCGGATTGGCTTGATCCGCTCATGGGTATTGTAGGTGCCGTGTTGGTTTCAGTGTGGGCTTATGGTTTATTGCGCGATACTGGACGTGTGTTGTTAGATGCAGAAATGGACGCACCGGTTGTGGCTGAAATTCGGGAAGTTATTGCAGCAAGCCCTGTTAAAGCAGACATTATGGACTTACATGTGTGGCGTGTTGCTCAAGGTAAATATGCGTGTATTCTGTCTCTTACTACATCGACTTCCGTCCAGCCCGCTTACTTCAAACAACAATTACGTGTTCATGCAGAATTAGTACATATCACTATAGAAGTGAATGCGCACCCCGTAGGCATGATGTAAGGATAGTGGGCTACTCAGGGATAGTGATTATGCATGCAAATATTTGACTGTACGACTACAACCATTCATGCAACTGGACATCGGCATAGCCAAAGTTTTTGTTACGAAATTGGCCGAATAGAGAAATATCAATAATTAGTAAAATTTGATTGAAAATGTAATGTTAGAGGGATCGGATGAAAGCGATAATTTCCAGTTGCAATGTGCACAAAGTCTACTTATTAACTCAAGGCCCAGTCCGCCACCATTTCTTTCGCTCTTTCTTGCTAATCGTCCGTACAATTCGCTTATTTCTTTCATGGTCAAATGATTATTTCTATTACTTATAGTTACTGTCGAGTCGAGACCCATCGTAATGGTAATGTCGCCGCCGTAAGAATGCTCAATAGCGTTTCGCAACAAATTACCCAATGCACACTTCATCATTTGTAATGGTGCAAAAACTTCAGCTTTTTGGACTTCGTTCAGAACGATATTTAAATTCTTGTTTTCGGCAAGGTTAGTGTATTCACCTTTTATCTCCGTTAATACTTGATCAAGAAAAACAAGCTCGTTACTTTCCTGAATACGTGCGGGGTCTTTTGCAAGTACTAATAGCAGTGTCACCATTTCATTAACATTACTAATTGCATCATGGATACGAAATAGTCGATTCCTCGTATTGTTGGATATGCTTTTATCTTCCAGAGATACCTTTACTACTCCATCAATAATTGATAAGGGTGTTCTAAGTTCATGGCTGGCCATGTTAATGAAGTCGCGCTCTCTTTCGATAAAGCTCTCATTTCGCTTGATGTAGGTATTCATTGCTTCAGCAATGACTTCAAGTTCACTGCTTGAATTTTTCGGTAACAATATATATTGATATTTTTTGCCCGGAACTAATTGTTGGATTTGGCAGGCTAAATCTCTTAATGGCCTGACCAGCCAGCTGACGGCCCAAGCAATAAGTACACATAGAACAAGACTGGCGATTCCAGCAGCTAAAAAAACTAAGCCTTCTACTTCCTGTTCATTTTTTTCAAGATCATCAATGTTTAGTAGTAAAGCAAAAGCTTGATCTTGGTCCTTCCTAATTAAAATAACCCACAATTTTCCTTCAAAGCTAAACTCATCATGTATTCCGGGCTTTAGGCTTATAAGTGGTTTATGTCTATAATTTTTTGAATTTAATAAAAACATTGTAATTAACGCGGTATCTGGCCACTCATAACTTGAATCGTTATTACGACGTTTAATAAGCCGATCCATCTCATTATTTAATGATGCGCGCCATACAAGTTCTTCGGCGTGCTCGTTGACAACAAAATCGTTGGCCAAGATACCCAGTGTTAATATTATTAGATAACTAATTAGGCCAAGAATGATCCTGCTGCGCAAGCTTCGATGTTGGGTTAAATATTTTTTTATCATAATTCGGCCAATCGATAACCGATTCTTGGAAGTGTATGAATAAGCTTGGTTGCAAAAGGTGCATCAATTTTTCGGCGCAGATCGTGGATGTAAGCGCGCAAGCGATCACTTTCTGGTGGATCATCCCCCCATATGCATTCACACAATTGACTGTGGTTAACAATAGCTGGGCTAGCTTCCATCAACGCACGCAACAATTTTTTATAAATTGGATAGAGCTGTATTGGTTGGCCTGCTCGCGTTACCTCCATCGTCAATAGATCGAATCGTAGATCAGCCATTTCCAATATTTTTGTTGTCGATCGCTTACTTCTGCCTATTAATGCTTCAAGTCGCACTTCTAACTCCAATAGTTCGAATGGCTTGGTCAGGTAATCATCCGCACCGGCTTTAAATCCACATATTTTGTCTGGTAGTTCGTCGCGGGCAGTCAGCATGATTACCGGAATATCACAGTAATATTCTTCTCGCAGCTCTCTTAACAACTGAAAACCATCCAGTTTGGGAAGATTCCAATCCAGAACAATGCCGTCGTAGTGCTGGGTAGTGGCGAGCCAGCGGCCTACCAGTCCATCGGGTGCTGCATCCAGCACATGCCCTTTTCCCTCAAAGTAATCAAATATATTGGTGACTAAACTTTGATTGTCTTCAATGATGAGTAATTTCATTGCGATTAGTCCATGCAGTTGATGTTTTTTTACCCGTGCATTGCACGGACAAAATAAGGACATAGTGCCAGATACAATCTAATAATAATGTTCTTAACAACTAATTGGTGCCGGCAATAAGAGTAACAATCGCCAAGCCAATAAATAAAACAAACGCGGCCTTGCGTGCAATATTCATTGGCATTTTATCCACCAGCCATTTGCCTGCGAAAATAACCGGTACGTTTGCGATCAACATTCCAAATGTGGTGCCTGCTATAACAGCAGCGGTCATCCACAGGTTTTCATTATATTTTGCAGCAAGAATGACAGTGGCAATTTGGGTCTTATCGCCAATTTCTGCAAGAAAAAATAGAATCAATGTAGCAACGAAGGGACCATATTGCGCAAAGCGCCCCATGTCATCATCTTCTTTATCAGGAATAAGAATCCAGATAGCGATGGCGATGAAACTTGCGCTAATAATCCAAGGAATCCAGTTCGAAGGAATTGCATCGGCCAGCCATGAGCCAAGCCAAGCTGATAGAGCATGATTTAAAATCGTAGCAATGAATACACCTAAGCTGATCATATACGGGCTGGCGTAGCGGGCGGCAAGGAATAATGCAAGAAGCTGTGTTTTATCGCCTATTTCAGCGATGGTTACAGCGAGTGTGGAATTGACAAAGGCTTCCATTGATAAATCCAGACGGGAAAGAATGCGAGAGGTAGCCCCACTGTCCCGTCAAAAGCAGCGGTGTACCTC